>NZ_LRIC01000049.1:0-1248 GCF_001758725.1 Janthinobacterium sp. HH106
AACAGAGATTAAACTGAAGAGTTTGATCCTGGCTCAGATTGAACGCTGGCGGCATGCCTTACACATGCAAGTCGAACGGCAGCACGGAGCTTGCTCTGGTGGCGAGTGGCGAACGGGTGAGTAATATATCGGAACGTACCCTGGAGTGGGGGATAACGTAGCGAAAGTTACGCTAATACCGCATACGATCTACGGATGAAAGTGGGGGATCGCAAGACCTCATGCTCGTGGAGCGGCCGATATCTGATTAGCTAGTTGGTAGGGTAAAAGCCTACCAAGGCATCGATCAGTAGCTGGTCTGAGAGGACGACCAGCCACACTGGAACTGAGACACGGTCCAGACTCCTACGGGAGGCAGCAGTGGGGAATTTTGGACAATGGGCGAAAGCCTGATCCAGCAATGCCGCGTGAGTGAAGAAGGCCTTCGGGTTGTAAAGCTCTTTTGTCAGGGAAGAAACGGTGAGAGCTAATATCTCTTGCTAATGACGGTACCTGAAGAATAAGCACCGGCTAACTACGTGCCAGCAGCCGCGGTAATACGTAGGGTGCAAGCGTTAATCGGAATTACTGGGCGTAAAGCGTGCGCAGGCGGTTTTGTAAGTCTGATGTGAAATCCCCGGGCTCAACCTGGGAATTGCATTGGAGACTGCAAGGCTAGAATCTGGCAGAGGGGGGTAGAATTCCACGTGTAGCAGTGAAATGCGTAGATATGTGGAGGAACACCGATGGCGAAGGCAGCCCCCTGGGTCAAGATTGACGCTCATGCACGAAAGCGTGGGGAGCAAACAGGATTAGATACCCTGGTAGTCCACGCCCTAAACGATGTCTACTAGTTGTCGGGTCTTAATTGACTTGGTAACGCAGCTAACGCGTGAAGTAGACCGCCTGGGGAGTACGGTCGCAAGATTAAAACTCAAAGGAATTGACGGGGACCCGCACAAGCGGTGGATGATGTGGATTAATTCGATGCAACGCGAAAAACCTTACCTACCCTTGACATGGCTGGAATCCCCGAGAGATTGGGGAGTGCTCGAAAGAGAACCAGTACACAGGTGCTGCATGGCTGTCGTCAGCTCGTGTCGTGAGATGTTGGGTTAAGTCCCGCAACGAGCGCAACCCTTGTCATTAGTTGCTACGAAAGGGCACTCTAATGAGACTGCCGGTGACAAACCGGAGGAAGGTGGGGATGACGTCAAGTCCTCATGGCCCTTATGGGTAGGGCTTCACACGTCATACAATGGTACATAC
>NZ_LRIC01000050.1:0-5412 GCF_001758725.1 Janthinobacterium sp. HH106
GGGCCGGCCATCACGTTCAGGTAATAGCCGTCGTAGCCATACGGCACGGTGACGGGGTGATAGCCACGGGGCACCATCACCACGTCGTGGTTTTCCACGGCCATGGCTTCGTCGATGGAGCGGTCATCCGTGTAGACGCGCTGGTAGGCAAAGCCCTGTTCGGGATTGAGCCGGTGGTAATAGGTTTCTTCCAGCGAGCTTTCGGTTGGAATATTGTCGCTGTCGTGTTTATGGGGCGGATAGCTCGACGAATGGCCGGACGGCGTGACGACTTCCACCACCAGCAAGCCGTCCGCCTCGGCCGTCTGCGGCAGGATGTCGCACACATAGCGGGTATTCGCACCCTTGCCGCGCACGGAGCGCGTCATGGTGGAAGGTTCGATCAGGCGCGCCGGGCGGTGCGTCGTGGCCGGTGCGCTGCACAGGGCGACCTCGGCGGCGCTCACGGCCGTGATACGCACCGTGGTGTCCAGCGGCACATACACGGCGTAGGGCGAGACGTCCTCGAAGACGCTGGCGCGCTTTCCGATGCCTTCCCAGACGTGATCGCCCGCCCGCACCGTGACCGTGCCCGTCAGCACGACGAGGCACAGTTCGCGGTGGCCCGTCTCCAGCGTCAAGACCTCGCCCGCCGCCAGGCGGTGGGCGGCAAAGCCCACGTGCGTCCAGCCGGCCGATGCGGGCGTGACTTCCACAATCTTGCCGCCGGCCTTGCCTGCTTTGACCAGCAGCGGGCTCATGCCGCCTCCCGACCCAGGCGCGGAATCGCATCGACCAGGCGCGCCAGGTAATCGTGGCCCATCTTCGCGTATGCGTAGCTGGGGGCGACGGCCGGGTCCTGCTCCGCTTCCACCACCAGCCAGCCCGCATAGCCGTGCAGATACAGCCGCGTCAAAATGGCCGGAAAGTCGATGCAGCCGTCGCCCGGCACGCTGAAGGCGCCATTGATGACGGCCTGCAAAAAACTCCAGTGGCCATTGCGGGCCAGTTTCACCACGTTCGGGCGCACATCCTTGCAATGCACGTGGCAAATCCTGTCGATATGTTTATTGAGCACCGCCAGCGCGTCGCCGCCGGCAAAGGTGATATGACCCGTATCAAACAACAAGCCCACTTCCGGCCCCGTCAAGGCCATCAGTTGATCCACGTCGGCCGGCGTTTCCACGTAGGCGCCCATGTGGTGGTGGTAGGCCAGGCGCACGCCGTGCGCCAGCAGGTGGGCGGCAAAGGCCGTGAGTTTATCGGCGTAGTCCTGCCATTGCTGCTGCGACTGGAAACGGGGGCGTTTGTACAAGGGGCGCGCTTCGCCCTGGATGGCGTCGGCCACTTCGCCGTAGACCATGACGGTGGCGCCGCTGTCGGCAAGTAAACGTAAATGCGGGCCAACAGAAGCGATCTCTTCTTCCACCGAGCGGTGCGCCAGGCGGCCCGAATACCAGCCCGAGACGCACGCCAGACCATATTTGCCCAGCACGGCGTTCAGGGCCGGGGCATCTTTCGGAAACTTGTTGCCCAGTTCAAAACCCACATAGCCGATCTCGGCGCCTTCCTTCAAGGCCGTTTCCAGCGGCGTTTCGCCGCCCAGGCTCGGTAAATCGTCGTTCATCCACGAGATCGGGTTAATGCCGATACGTACATTCCAGGTAGTCATTTCAATTCCTTTGTTTCAGGCGATCGTTTTCATAACGGGCACGGGCAGCTTGCACGCCGGGCTGGGTCGACACTTCCGGTACGGCCACTTCCCACCAGCAGCCGCCCTCCTGCGTCGTGCGCGTGTCGTCCGTGTCGATGCAGATCAGATACGTGCGGGAAGCTGCCCGGGCGCGCAGCATCGCTTGCTCGAGTTCGCCAATGTCGGCAACGTGTTCGGACAGCGCGCCCAAGGATTGCGCATGCAGGGCGAAGTCGATAGGCGGGGCGCTGTCGGGCAGCATATTGTTGAACGAGGCATTGCCGCAGGCCTGCTGCAGGCGGTTGATGCAGCCGTAACCCCGGTTGTCGAGCACGACGATGATGAGTTTTTTGTCCAGCATGACGGAAGTGGCGATTTCCGAATTCATCATCAGATAGCTGCCGTCGCCCACCATGACGATGACTTCGGCTTCCGGCTTGGCCATCTTGACGCCCAGGCCGCCGGCGATTTCATAGCCCATGCACGAGTAGCCGTATTCCATGTGGTAGCCGCCCGGCGTGCTTGTCCGCCACAGTTTATGCAGTTCGGCCGGCAAGGTACCGGCCGCGCAGACGACGATGTCGCGGGTGGTGGAATCGACTGCGGAACGCTGCACGGCGCCGATGACTTCGCCGTCGTACGGCAAGCCGGCCACGTCGCGCCGGCCCGTGATGATTTTGACCGTCTCACGCCACGCGTCCCCTGCCTGCTGCGCGCGGTCCAGCCACTGGCCCGCGCTATTCCAGCTGCCCAGCAGCCGCGACAGGCCTTGCAAGCCGAGTGTCGCGTCCGCCTGCAGGCCCAGGCCGCGGCGTTTCAGCGCATCAAAACTGTTGACGTTCAGGCTGACCAGTTGCGCCTGCGCAAACAGGGAGTTGGAACCGGTCGTGAAATCCTGCAGGCGCGTGCCGACGGCCAGCACCACGTCGGCCTGCGCCGCCAAGCTGTTGGCGGCGGGCGAACCGGTGACGCCGATGGCGCCCAGCTGCAACGGGTGGTCCCACGGTAAAGAACTCTTGCCGGCCTGGGTTTCCGCCACGGGAATGCCGTGCCGTTCGGCAAACGCCTGCAAGGCGGCGCCGGCCTGGCCGTACAGCACGCCGCCGCCGGCGACGATCAGCGGCTGTTTCGCCGCTTGCAGCAAGGCGGCCGCCTCTTCCAGCTCCTGCTCGACGGGCGGCACGGCGCGGAAACGCACGACTCTCGGTTCGAAAAAGTCGGCCGGATAGTCATACGCCATCGTCTGCACGTCTTGCGGCAGGGACAAGGTCACGGGGCCGCAAGCGGCCGCGTCCGTCAAGGCGGCAATCGCGCGCGGCAAGGCCGTCAGCAATTGCTCCGGATACACGATGCGGTCGAAATAGCGCGACAGCGGTTTGAAGGCATCGTTGACCGAGACGCTGCCGTCCGTGCCATCTTCCAGCTGCTGCAAGACGGGATCCGGTGCGCGCGAAACGAAGACGTCGCCGGGCAACAGCAAGACCGGCAGGCGGTTCACGTGCGCCAGCGCAGCCGCCGTCAGCAGGTTGGTGGCGCCGGGGCCGATGGAAGTGGTGACGGCCATCATGCGCCGGCGCATGTGGGCTTTCGCATAGGCGATGGCAGAGTGCGCCATCGCCTGCTCATTGTGGGCGCGGTAGGTGGGAAATTGTTCGCGGTACTGGTACAGCGCTTCACCCAGGCCCGCCACATTGCCGTGGCCAAAGATGGCGAAGGCGCCGCCGAACAAAGGCTGACCGTCCTCGGTGCGCAAGGCAGCCAGGTAGCGCACCAGCGCCTGCGCCATGGTCAAACGGATCGTGGTGGTGGTCATGCCGCACGCTCCAGACGGTTGCGCGTGCGTTGCCACAAGCTGATCAGCTGCTCGAAATTGGCGCGCACGGCGGCGATCAGGCCCGCATCGTCGAGTTCGCCGGCCAGCCAGCGGCGGCTCGGTTCCTGGAAGATGGTGCGGCCCACCATGAAACCCTTGCAGGTGCTGCTGGCACTGGCCTGCTCGAAACTGGCGGCCAGGGCGGCGATCGGTGCGTTCAAGCCAAGTAATACGACGCCACGGCAATACGGGTCGCGCTCGTGCACGAGGGCATCGATGGCTTGCCATTGCTGGGCTGACATGCTTTCCAGCTTCCACCATTCCGGGTAGATGCCGAGGTTGTACAGGCGTTTCACCGCGCGATACACGGTATCGTCGTGCTGGGGCAGTGACTTGGCAGGAATAATTTCCAGCAGTAATTCATGGCCCGTGATTTGCGCCGCGTCGTACAAGCCCTTGATTTGCGCTTCCTGTTCCAGCCGGTTTTCCGGCGTATCGTCGGGATGCAGCTGCACCAGGCACTTGATCACGTGCTCCTTCGGCCACTGCGTCAAGCGCGACGCCAGCGAACGGCCCCAGTCGAATTGCAAGGGATTCGAGCCCGGCATCTCGACGGGACGGCCTATCCACCAGCCGCGCCCCGTCGCATCGTTGAGCGCGTCGACACCATAGCGGTCATCGATCAGCACGCCCGTGCCGCCCTGCAAGCCGCGCGCCGCTTCCGTCTGGCCCACGGCTTGCACGAACAGTTGCTTGAGCCGTGCAATCTTTGCCTCGTCGGCACCGCCCTGCTGGGCCAGCTCAAAGAATTGCGTGCGGTGATCGAACGCGAACACGCACAACTCACTCCACTGTTTGCGCGCCACCGTCGTGCGGTGCAGGCGCGCCAGGGTGGCATCCTGGTCAGGACGGGTCAGTTTGGCCGCGTTGGCCAGGAAATAGTCGAGCTCGACGGGCGACGGCATGGCCGGCGCGCAGCCGTGGCGCGACACGACGAGGGCGCCGCAGCCGTTCGCGTAGCGGCAGCACGCTTCGTAATCCTCGCCGCGCAGCCAGCCTTTCAGGAATCCCGACAGGAAAGCGTCGCCCGCGCCGAGCACGTTCAAGACTTCCACGCGCACGCCCTGATAGTTGAACGCCTGATCGAGACCGGCAGGGATGGCCGCCTCGATGACGGCGCAGCCCAGCGGCCCGCGCTTGACCACCAGGGTTGCACTGCTCACCTTGCGCACGGCGCGCAGGGACGCCATGATGTCGGCACCGCCGCCGGCGATCATGAATTCCTCTTCCGTGCCGACGATCAGGTCGAACTGCGGCAGGATCGCCTGCAGATGGCTGGTCACGCCTTCGTTGGAAACGAACCGCGTTTCGCCATCCGCCTTGCCCGACAAGCCCCACAGCACGGGCCGGTAATCGATGTCGAGCACGGTGCGCACGTTATTGGCGCGCGCCAGCTGCAATGCCTGCGTGCTGACGGCGTGCATGGCGCTAGTCGAGAAATGCGTGCCGGTGATTAATAACGCTTTGCTCGACGCAATGAAAGCCGCATCCACCAAGGATGCGTCGATGGCCATGTCGGCGCAATTTTCGCGATAAAAGATCAGCGGGAAGGTGTGCTTGTCCTTGATGCCCAGCATGACGAGGGCCGTGAGCCGCTCGCGGTCGATGCCGACATGGCTGACGTCGCAGCCCTCCTGCGCCAAGGTATCGGTGAGGAAACGGCCCATGTGGTCGTCGCCCACTTTCGACAGCATGGCCGATTTCAAGCCCAGCCGGGCCGTGCCGAAGGCGATATTGGCGGACGAGCCGCCCAGGTATTTGGCAAAGCTCGTCGCGTCTTCCAGGGTACTGCCGATCTGCTGCGCGTACAGGTCCACCGCCAGGCGGCCCAGGCAGATCACGTCCAGCGCGCGGCCCTGGGCAAATT